>OZ242212.1:2355000-2363323 GCA_965206355.1 Candidatus Spongiihabitans sp.
TTCCAGATTTTCCGTTTGACTATGAACAATATCTGGCGAACTCAACAGTAGGTTTGGGCAATATTCCGCAAGCCGCGTATGGGACAGAAATTGCGGTTGTCGGCGGCGGCATGGCTGGCATTGTCGCAGCATATGAATTAATGCGTATGGGACTCAAGCCAATTGTCTATGAATCAGATAGAATTGGTGGTCGCTTCCGTGCACATGGTTTAGGATCAGGGCTTGCGGAAATGGGGGCGATGCGCTTCCCGCCAGCGTCAGCCGCATTGTTTTACTACATTAATCTGCTCAATTTGAAAACGGATGATTTCCCCAATCCGTTGACTGTCGCCGCCCATAGCACATTAATTGACTTACTGGGCAAGCAATATTACGTTGATGGGACTGGGGGACCGGGCTCTCCCCACTCATTGCCCCAAAAATTCGTTGATTTGTCAAACAAGTGGGATAACGTTTTACAGGCGAATTTCAATTTTACCGAGATGCAAACCGCCATTAAGGAACGTAATATTGATGCAATTAAGAGCTTGTGGGACAAATCTCTTAGCACATATGAAAGTTCCAGCTTTTATGAATTTTTAGTGAGTGCTGGATTTACTTACAACGAAATTTATACTTTTGGACAAGTCGGTTTTGGTAGTGGTGGGTGGAATACGGATTTCCCTAACAGCATCCTTGAAATTATGCGCGTTGTATACACCAATGCCGACAATGATCATAAACGGATCATAGGTGGAACAACCGCGCTACTCACGACATTATGGGCACGAGAAATCGGAAGTGCTGGTGTACATTGGCCCGCGAATACCAGCATTAACTCTTTGAATGACGGAGCAACTTCGCCTGAAGTTAAAGCAATCCATAGTGGACAGGACGGATTGGTTATCGTCCAGGATGTTACTGGAAGATCGGTTAGTTACAAGGCTATTGTGATTACGCCAGAAAAGCGCGTTTTACAAAGCGGTAGCATCATTTTCGACGAGAGTTTAATTGGAGAAAGCGTTAGAACTGGTATGTATAACACCCATTATCAATTGTCTGGCAAAGTGTTTTCCGAAGCGACATCAGCCATATGGGCAAAAAAAGACGAAGCGGGACTATATCCGATGAGTATGACTCTCAGTGATCGCGTGACACGTGGCACCTATTTATTTGATGAGTCCGGTAACTCACCAGTGGTGTGCCTCTCTTACACATGGAATGACGATACGTTGAAATTTCTACCCTTCGGCGATAAATCTGATACAACCCGATTTGATCGCTGTGTGGATGTTTTAATGACACTATATCCAAAAGTAGACTTTGCGAAGCTGTTTACGGGTTCCCCGCTATCCCTTATCTGGGATGATTTACCGTATTTTATCGGTGCTTTTAAGAATAATCTTCCTGGACATTATCGGTATCAACGCGCACTTTTTACCGCATTCAAAGAGGATGCTGTTTCCACTGGCAAGGGTGTGTTTTTTGCCGGGGACGATATATCATGGACCGGTGGCTGGAGTGAGGGTGCGATTCACACCAGCCTAAATGCGGTCTGGGGGATCATGAATCATCTTGGCGGAGAAAGCTTCCCAAACAACCCCGGCCCCGGAGATGCAGTGGTGTATAACAAATACAAGCCAACGGAAGTGCCAGATTAAACGCGTGTAGGTTGCAGATAGCACATTTCTAAATAGGTGTTCGGGATTGGGGTGTCTGCACTTACTTATAACATAAACTTAAGTCCAACTATCAGTAAGAGGAATCTATGAAAAATTCAACTCAATTAATATCACGACGCCGTGTATTGCAGACGGTTGGTGTTGGTATGGCAACACTCAATTTTCCGATGCTTGCGTCCGGGGATGTTAGATCACTTAAAGTCGGTGCTTACGGCGGTTATTTTAAGGATTCTTTTGATAAGCACATTTTTCCATTGTTTACAAAGGAAACTGGCATTATGGTCAAATCAATTGCTGAACCAACCGGCGAAGCATGGGTGACGCAGTTACAAGTCGCCGCCAATGCTAGACAGGCGCCAGCTGATGTTTCAATGATTGCGCAAGTACCTATGTTGAAGGGGCAGAAATCCAAACTGTGGACAGTGTTGGATGAAGGAGCTTTACCGAATCTCAAGAACGTAACCCCGTCTTTTGTACACCGGTATCCCAGTGGGGAATTAGACGGCGTGGGTGCGGTTGCGTGGTATATCACGTTGGTGACGAACACCGATGCCTATCCCAAAGCACCAGACAGTTGGGCTGAATTATGGAGCCCCAACAACCGTGACCGGCTTGGATTGTTGGCACTAGTGACTAATTCGTTTTTGCTTGAAGTTACAGCAAAAACGTTTTTTGATGGAACGCAGGTATTGGATAGCGAAGCGGGGCAGTTGCGCGTATTTAAAAAACTGGCTGAACTGAAATCAAATGTTGCGTTGTGGTATCGCGATGAGGCCCAATTTGAGCAAGCGTTAAAATCTGGCGAGATTCCGATGGGGCAGTATTATCACGATGTCGCTGGGCTCGCCGCAGCGGACGGCTTCCCAGTGAGATCAACCTTTCCCGCGGAAGGGGGCATCAGCGATTCTGGTTTGTGGGCAATCTCGCGTGCGTCTAAAAAAGCGGAGGAGGCGCATGTATTTATAAACTTCATGTGTCGTCCCGAAATTCAAGCGCTGTTGTCGCGTCAAGTTGGCACGGCTCCGACAGTGCACCGCGATTTGTTGGACTTGACCGATGACGAATTCTCCGCGGTTGCAAGCGATATACCCCCAGTGTTACCGCGTTATGATTTGTATGGTACGCGCGGTGATTGGTTGGCACAGAAGTGGTCGGAACTGATTGCTTCATAGCAAACAACGACGACATATGTGGTTTTATGGCACAGTTGCGAATTGAGGGCGTCAGCAAACGGTTTGGAAGTTTTTGTGCGCTGAACGATATCCATCTGGATATACCGACTGGTAGCGTTGTTTGCCTGCTTGGCCCATCTGGCTGTGGTAAGACGACCATGTTGCGCATCATCGCTGGACTTGATTCCGCTGATAGCGGGCGGATTTTGTGCGACGGCAAAGACTTATCGTTGTTGCCGTCGCACCAACGCGACATTGGCATGGTGTTTCAATCGCATGCGCTGTTTCCGCATTTGTCGGTCGCCGACAATATCGCCTACGGATTACGAATTGCTGGTGTTGGGGCGTTTGAGCGACAGCGGCGGGTGAACGAACTGTTGGCGGTGGTGAAATTACCCAATGTTGCTGATAAAAGCATTAGGCAATTATCTGGGGGGCAACAACAACGCGTGGCTATCGCACGTGCGTTGGCGCGCAGTCCAAAAATTTTCTTGCTGGACGAGCCAACCGCATCGCTGGATGCCAATTTGCGCGAGACTATGCAGATTGAATTGCGCCGCTTACAACAATCTTTGCACATTACAACCATCGTGGTAACGCACGATCAAACCGAAGCCATGACATTGGCTGATTTGATTGTCGTCATGCGCGCCGGAGAAATCGAACAAACTGGCGCGCCGCTTGATGTTTATAACCACTCACGCACCGCATTTGTCGCCGATTTTATCGGCACGAGTAACCGATTGGACGGCGTTTGGCGTGCTGGGCATGTGTGCGTTGGTGATGTGAAATTGCGTGTAATAGCTGCTGGTGACACAGTGAATTTTGCCGATGGCGATTCGGTTATAGTTTCGGTTCGCCCAGAAAAAGTGGAATTAATGCAGGGTGACAGTATGACCGATGGCAACCAACTGCTGGGCAGTATTAGTTTCATCCGCAATACTGGTAACTTGATGGAACTGCATGTTGATTGCGCAGTGGTAAAAATTGTTCACATTTGTTTGCCGCAAAAAGGCTCCGATACCACAGAATATCGTATCGGGGATAAGGTCGTTGCACATCTTCCTGCAGAGTGTTGTCTCGCGTATCCAGCGTGAGTAACAGTTTCGTATTTCGTTTGGGGGCCACGCCAGGCGTGTTGTCAGCATTGACGTTGGGGCTGCTTTTTCTGGTGCCATTTGTGATTATGCTCGCATTCAGTTTCTACCACAAAATCCCCGGTGGACTCTACGAAGCGGGATTCGAGTTAGATAATTATCGTCGCTTGATGTCACCTTTCTTTGTCCGCATATTGTTAATGTCAGCTGGTTTATGTGCATTGGCTTCAGTGTTGGCATTGTTGGTTGGTTTTCCACTGACCTATGCCATTTGTAGCATGACAAAGCGCGGGCAAACTGGGTGGTTGATTATCCTTGTCTCGCTATTGTCGCTGTCGGAAGTCGTCATCGGTTTTTCCTGGAGCACATTGTTTTCGCGCACATCGGGAATCGGAAAATGGTTGGCTGAATTTGGTATTTTGGAGTCAGCGATAGCTTTAGCGCCGGGGTTCGGGGCATTGCTGACTGCGTTGACTTTTATTTGCATTCCGTTCGTTGTGCTGGTGTTATTCCCACCGCTAACCCGGCTACCGCGCGAGTGGTCAGAAGCGGCGCGAACCTTGGGTGCCTCCCCTTTAATCGCGGTAACGACCGTCGTTATCCCGTCCATTCGTCGCCCGCTCATTGTTGCGTTTATCCTGGTTTTTATTTATTCGTTGGGGTCATATGTGTTGCCATCCATGCTCGGCAAGCCAAGACACTGGACGCTTTCAGTACATATCGCTGATCAGGCATTGTATCAATCCAATATTCCGCTGGCAGCGGCACTGTCGCTATTCTTGGCGGCAACTTCTTTGGTGTTAATCGCGTTGGTTGGGCGGATGCAAGGAAGGGCCAATTAACGCTATGGTTCAGACCGTGCGCAATTTATTTTTGGGTGTCATGTTGGTGTTCTTCTGTACGCCGATTATTGTCGTGATTAGCGTCTCCTTCAATGCCAAAAAACAACTGCTGTTTCCACCACATGGATTTTCGTTGCGTTGGTATTTTGAGGCACTACAGCAGAACGACTGGTTGTCAGCCATTGCTAATAGTTTAATCCTCGCTTTTTTTGCCGCCGTAGTTGCGTTGATGCTGGCATTGCCACTTGCTCTATTTTGCTGGCGGCGGTGGGGGTGGCGAGTGCAAGCAATACGCGGGTTAGGCTTGTTGCCGTTCATGTTGCCGCCAGTTGTTAGTGCCATGGGGTTTTTAGTGTTTTGGAGTTCAGTTGGCGGTTACGGGAAACTGTTCTCGGCGATAGCAAGTCACGGTGTATTTTTAGTAACCCTGCCGTTTATTACTATCTCGCTTGGTTTGGAACTGCTTGACCGAAATATCCTGGATGCTGCGCGTATTTGCGGCGCCAATCAAAAAAAAATATATACCACTATTATCCTGCCACTCATCAAGCCCTACGTAATATTCGGTTTCGTGTTTTCTTTTGTGCTCAGTTTCAATGAATACATCATCAGTTTTATGTTGATAGGGTTCACCAACGAGACGCTACCGGTGAAAATTTTTAATAGTTTACGTTATGGTTACACGCCAGTAATGGCGGTGGTATCCACCTTTTTTGTGCTAATCACTGTCGGTGGATTAAGTTTAATTGCTTGCTTCGGAGATCTACCGAAGATCTTTGGTGCTTGGCGCGAGGGCGAAAAATAACGTTACCGATGATGGCAAACAAATCATTCACTATTGCGCTGGCGCAGCTTGCTGGCAGTGCCGAAAGCACTGCTAACGTCAAGCGCGTGGCGGCGGCAATGGAGACGGCCAGACAAGCCGAGCAATGCCCTGATTTACTAGTTTTCCCCGAAGGTTACTTAACCGGATTTTATGTTGACGATGCAAAGCGATGTGCGTTGACGGTGGCAGCGGCACATGCCGAGTTGAGCGAGATTGCGGCGGGTCACCAAGTTGCATTAGCCGTCGGATACTTGGAGCAAGAAGGCGATACTTTGTTCAGTGCGGCGCTTATTCTGGACTCATACGGGAAAGAGTTAGCGAAATATCGGAAATGTTTTTTGTATGGCAATTGGGAGAAAACCACTTTTGCAGCGGATAATAAAATTTGCGTTTTTGATTTATGCGGATTTCGTATCGGCTTGTGTATTTGCTATGACATTGAATTTCCCGAAACTGCACGACGTCTGGCGTTAGCTGGTGCAGAAATCATTATCGCACCGACTGCTCTGATGGCCTCGGACGAGGAGTTGGTTTTCAAACTATTGCCCGCCCGCGCGATTGAAAACGGTGTGTTTGTTGCTTATGCGAACCGAGTTGGACGTGAACGTGAATTGCGTTACGTCGGTGGTAGCCGAATTCTGGATCGGTCAGGAAAAATTCTTGCACAAGCATCTTCTGACAGCGAAGATATTATTCGAAAAACCCTGATAATTCCCGCGAATGCAGAACGATCAGCCTATTTGCATGATGTCTTGCTTGAAAATAAAACTTATTGGGCTTGACATTGTAGAAATAAGCTCGTCTCTGGACGATAGCAACAACACTGCTGAAATAGTCGCGATTTTTGCCCTGAATTAACTAGCTGGTTGGGAAGAAAAGCACTCGGATAATACCCGGGTGTCTTGACGGTACCAATACAAGAAGCACCGGCTAACTCCGTGCCAGCAGCCGCGGTAATACGGAGGGTGCAAGCGTTAATCGGAATCACTGGGCGTAAAGCGCACGCAGGCGGTTTGTTAAGTCAGATGTGAAAGCCCCGGGCTCAACCTGGGAACTGCATTTGATACTGGCGAACTAGAGTATGGTAGAGAGAAGTGGAATTCCACATGTAGCGGTGAAATGCGTAGAGATGTGGAGGAACATCAGTGGTGAAGGCGACTTCTTGGACCAATACTGACGCTCAGGTTTGATAAGCGTGGGGAGCAAACAGGATTAGATACCCTGGTAGTCCACGCCGTAAACGATGTCTACCAGCCGTTGGGGGGCTTGACCCTTTAGTGGCGAAGCTAACGCGATAAGTAGACCGCCTGGGGAGTACGGCCGCAAGGCTAAAACTCAAAGGAATTGACGGGGGCCCGCACAAGCGGTGGAGCATGTGGTTTATCCAGGAATTTTATCTAATCAATGAAAACAGTGTCATGTGAAACAGTCGTCTCTTTTTGCATCGATTTCAAAAAAATATCAATTTTACCGCTAACGTCTTTTGATATACCCACTCCGAGTTTGGTTCTTCTAAACAGTATGTCTTGCGCGGTTGTGGCCCACTCGTTAGCAACTAAGTATTCGATTTCGATTTGATACAAACCGCCATCAAAATGCTTGCCTAAATCTGCAAGCGAGTTAGCTTCGCCTAGAATATGTTCTGACAAGGTCCCGTAAGATCTCGCGAATCGGTACACCTGTGATTTTTCAAGAAATGGATAGCGTGTTTGCAATTGCGTGATTAATCCGGGTAGTTCATCAATCTCGAAGTTGCCTCCCGGTAATTGCGACTGTGCTGTCCATGCGGGACCACGTGGCCATAATAAAGTTTCGACGTGTTGGAGAATTTTTTCAGATAGTCGTCGATAGGTCGTTATTTTCCCACCAAAAATATTAATAAGTGGGGAGCTATCTTTAATTTGTGTTTCTATAACGTAATCGCGCGTGGCTTTTTGTGCTTCGGTGACAGCATCATTATATAGGGCGCGCACGCCCGAGTAGCTCCAGAGTACGTCACTTTCTACAATGCTTTTTTCAAAATACTTACTGGCCGACTTGCAAAGATATTGAATTTCTTGAGTGTCTATTTTCACAGACCCCACCTTTTCACCATGTTCTTTGTCTGTTGTTCCTATCAAAGTATAATTTTCCTCATAAGGAATGGCAAAGATGACACGGCCATCCGGGTTTTGTAGAACATAGGCTTTGTCGTGTTCAAAAATCTTTTTAACCACGATGTGGCTACCTCGAACAAGGCGAACGTTTTTTAGATTTTTCTCTTTAAACACCATACTTAATACTTCATCCACCCATGGGCCGGCGGCATTTACCAGCACGCGAGCCTTTCTTTTTATCGTTTCACCAGTCCGGTTGTTTATTGCATGAATGTGCCAAACACCATCTTTACTTACCGCATTTTCAACATTAGTGTGAATATTGATATCGGCACCCATGTTGGCAGCATCTACTGCGTTCAATACAACTAAACGAGCATCATCAACCCAACAATCAGAGTACTCAAAACCGAATTGAAAGTTATTTTTGAGCGCGTTCCCAGCGATATCCGTTGACAGGTTGATTGCGCGAGTGCGAGGTAATATTTTTTGCCGCCCTAAATGGTCATATAGGAATAGGCCAAGACGTAACAACCAACGAGGGCGCATGTTTTTAGCGTGCGGAAAAATAAACCGCATTGGGCTTATGATGTGCGGGGCCATTCTTAAAAGGATTTCACGCTCTTCTA
>CBDBJN010000001.1:0-17500 GCA_965206355.1 Candidatus Spongiihabitans sp.
GCTATGTTGGCTTGAGTCCTGTCAAACACGGGGGTGTGTCTATTGACTACCAGCGGGGGTGCCCTGACCACAAGGTCCGCGATGGAGGTGAGAGCCTCCTCCATCTCAGCTTTGGTGTGGGCGGCTGTGGTTTTGTAGTGTTCCAAGAGGGCCTCCCTGAGTTGCTCTTCTGCCTGATGTAATATCTCTTTAAATCGCAAGTGTATGTTCGTGTGTGCTGCCTGGGCAGCACAGCACGGACGGTCAAGCGTGAGGCCACTGGGTACGAGGTTGAGTCTGGAGCAATCTTTCAGAAACTCCATGCTGGTCGAGCACATGGCGTGGCGGCTGCCCGCTCGCCTGAGCGCTCTCCGGGCTGCCAGGAGTTGCTCCCCATACCACCCTGAAGAGCGGGTTGGCTGTGGGTCATGGGTGAGCACACTTGGGAGAGGTGGTGGTGGTTCATGCGGAGGGGGTGTGGTTGGATGGGGCGGCTGTGGAGGGGGGGAGTCTTCAACGACCACGATGGAGGATGGGCTGGGCACAGAGCTCTCAGAGCTGGCCTGGGTGGCAGGGGGTTGCTCTTCCCCAGGCTGTGCACTCAAGAAAGGTGATGACATAGTGAATAAGGGTGAAATGGGCATTATGGTGGTGGAGGTTGATGAGGGAGTGGAGGGGGAGGGTAGGCCAGATGGGGGTGTGGCAAATTCAGAGTTGTTAGCTCCTGAGCTTGGAGTGTATGTATTAAAGTTGGGAGAAGGGATAAACATTGTAGGAATGGAGTGTGGCGTGCTGTGTGATCTACTGTGTGATCTACTGGTGGGTGACTTATCTAATGTAATTATATTGTCTGAAGTGTCTGGTGGTAACTCATCTCTACTGGGTGTCCCAGAGGAAGAAGGGTCTGGCGTTTGAGGAGGACTGCTGGCGCTAGGGTTCTTTTTTGGTAATGATTTTGACCTCCTCTTGCTTGACACGCAGGTTCCTGTCTGGATGTCACGGATGACAAGTCTGGTCTGGCGTGAGCCTGAGCGCAGTTGGCGTGACATCTGTACTTTAGCTTGTCCAGCTATTTCCCACTCCCGATGAAGGTTGGAAAACAGTTCAAAAAAAAAGAAACAAATATATGTTGGCAACGTTTCGCTCTTGAGGAGCTTCTTCAGGCCAATATTTGAATTTTGAACACTGGACCGAGCATGGGCAGTGGGCCCTTATCTAGTGTGTGCAGCGTGTGTGGGTGCAATGTGATTGGATGAATTAGAAATTAAAAATTAAAAATTAGAAATTAAATTTAAATGAATTAGGGAAGTGGGTGAGTGGTTAAATGAATTAATGGTTAAATAAGTTTGTATTTGAATAACTAATAAAAGGTGAGTTGCTAAGTGATTTTAGATTTAACTAAGTATGAGGCTAATGTTCTATTGTGAAGGAAGGCTACTGAACTTTGGAAGGGCCAGTCATGCTGGCCTTTCATGGCCTTTCTAATTTTGCTTGGTTGGAATGCCGGGTGGTAGTTGCAGTGGAGTCTAATAATGTCTTTGTAAAGTGTTTTCTTGTTGGTGTTCCCTTGGAGAACTGCCTGTCTCTTTTGATAAGGGTGTCTTTCCTCCAGTCTTGTAAGTAACTTCTTTGGGTATCCCCTGCCTCGGAGGTGGGCGTGGAGCAGAGCCACATGGTGACTGTACGTTTGGGGGCTGCTGCTCAGCCTGAGCAGGCGTATGAGCTCCCCCGTGACCAGACCTGCATGCACGTGGGGTGGGTGGGAGGAAGAGAAATGTAGGTAGGAAAAAGTATTAGTGGGTTTGTAGTGTGGTTGTATGTCCAGGGTACCAGAGGATTGGAACCTGGGGCCTTTGTAGACGTTCATGTCTAAGAAGTCAATAGAGTGCATGTTGTATTGGAGAGTAAAGTTGATGGTCGGGTGGCCAGTATTGAGGAAGTCTACAAAGTCACAGAGTTGTTGGAGGGAACCCGGCCATAGGAGGAAGATGTCGTCAATGTAGCGTTTCCAGAGGAGAGGCACGGGGAACCTGGTTGAGGCCTGACGGAGGAGGTCCTCCTCCACATCTGCCATGAAGAGGTTGGCGAATGTGGGGGCCATCCTGGTCCCCATGGCGACTCCTCTGATCTGTTTGTATGTGTGTGCATTGAACTCAAAAATGTTGTGGTTTAATATAAATTTTAACATGGTCTTCATAACATGCGGGGGAATGGGTGGGTGCATGGTGGATTGCATGTACCGTCGTGTGGCAATATCAATGCCCTCTTGTTGGGGAATGACCTCGTAAAGGGATTTGACGTCTAGTGTCGCAAGGAGGGTGTCAGGGGGTAATGTGGTTGTCTCAAGGGTGTTAATTAGTTGTCTGGAGTCAGTGAGAAGAGAGGGTACCACGGCAAGTGCAGGCCTGAGGAGCCTGTCTGCGAGCCCTGACAGTTTCTCAGTGGGTCCTGAGACACCGGAGACCACGGGTCGGATGGCATGTGGCGTCTTGTGGGTCTTTAATGGGAAATATATGCGTTGGGTCCGGACTTGGGTGGGGTCGAGGGTGAGCTGTTTGAATGTTCTGTAGGGGATGACTCGTCGGGAGCGGAGGTAGGTGATGTAGGAATTGATGTTGCTGACGAGGGAAGGTGTTTCATCGTCTGGGAGTTGTTGGTACGTGTCTGCGTCAGCGAGGTGGGAGGTGGCTCTCTCCAGGTAGTCGTCCTTTGTTTGAACTACCACCTGGTTGCCCTTGTCAGCCTTGCGGATGACAAGCGACTGGTTGGTGGACAGCGAGCGAAGGGCTGAGCGGAGGTGGGGTGGGAGGTTGCGTCTGAATGGGGCGGGCGTAAGTTGGGCGAGTTGGTCGTGGATGGCCTGTAGAAAGTTCTCTATGGGTGGTGGAGCTGGGTGCTGGTCGACGGGGACGTGGTGATCGGAGGGTATGTCGGGAATGGCAGCGTGTCTGGGGAGCTCTGTGGCGTATTCTGGTGTCGGTTGCGGGGGTGCAGTGAGGGTTCTATAGTGTCGTCTGAAACGTTGTAGGTAGGGGTGCCACCCCTGGGAAGGGTGTGGAGGGTGGTTTGCCGTGGGTGCAAACCCAAGGCCTAACTCCAGTACTGCCTTCTGGTCCTCTGAGAGGCTGTGTGTGAGGTCCACCACGCATTGTCCCTGTGGTGGGCATGTCGTGGAGGGTTGGGCTGGAGTGGATGGAGTGGGTGGAGTGTTTGGGTGTGGCCGACTGACAGCTGGTTCATCGGGTGGAGGTTCCCGATCTGCTGAAAACCCTGGCGGGTTTGCGGGTGGGTGGTTGGCGGCAGGGGGTGATGTACGTTGGCAGGTGCCAGTAGTGTGGGTCTGTCTCCCTTCTGGTAGGTTGGGAGTCTTAGGAGCGGTGGGCGTCTGCGAGCTGCATATGAGACGGGGTTAAGAGGGGGGGGGGGGTGGAAAGAGGGGAAAGGAGAGACCCTTGGGTGAAGGGGTAGGGCAGGGGGTAGAGGGGGGGGATTAACATATGAATGATGAACAAGTTGTGTGTGCGTGTTGTGTGGGTTGGTTCCGTTGGAGGTCGCGGGGAGGTTCCTCCGGGGTGGGTCTGCGTAGCTGCAGGAGAGAGGCTGTTCTCTGCCACGCCTGGGCGGGAGGCGTGTGGAGAGCTTGGGTGGTGGCAGGTTGAACTGGCCAGTGGTGGTGGCGGTCACTGCACGGCGCTGGGTATCCCGACGGCGAGGGGCAGGCCTCGAGCGGCTGGATGTCTTCCTCTTTCCGTCTTTCTTGCCATTGTGACGCCTGGTTTTGGAACTCTTGGTTTCAGAGGTGTTGGTTGGTGGTTGTTCTTGGAGTGTGATGGGACTGTCCTTTTGTTGTAGGCGGGCAAGTTTACGCTGGTGGGCAGACTCCCTCTCAGCCCTGAGGTTGGCTATGTTGGCTTGAGTCCTGTCAAACACGGGGGTGTGTCTATTGACTACCAGCGGGGGTGCCCTGACCACAAGGTCCGCGATGGAGGTGAGAGCCTCCTCCATCTCAGCTTTGGTGTGGGCGGCTGTGGTTTTGTAGTGTTCCAAGAGGGCCTCCCTGAGTTGCTCTTCTGCCTGATGTAATATCTCTTTAAATCGCAAGTGTATGTTCGTGTGTGCTGCCTGGGCAGCACAGCACGGACGGTCAAGCGTGAGGCCACTGGGTACGAGGTTGAGTCTGGAGCAATCTTTCAGAAACTCCATGCTGGTCGAGCACATGGCGTGGCGGCTGCCCGCTCGCCTGAGCGCTCTCCGGGCTGCCAGGAGTTGCTCCCCATACCACCCTGAAGAGCGGGTTGGCTGTGGGTCATGGGTGAGCACACTTGGGAGAGGTGGTGGTGGTTCATGCGGAGGGGGTGTGGTTGGATGGGGCGGCTGTGGAGGGGGGGAGTCTTCAACGACCACGATGGAGGATGGGCTGGGCACAGAGCTCTCAGAGCTGGCCTGGGTGGCAGGGGGTTGCTCTTCCCCAGGCTGTGCACTCAAGAAAGGTGATGACATAGTGAATAAGGGTGAAATGGGCATTATGGTGGTGGAGGTTGATGAGGGAGTGGAGGGGGAGGGTAGGCCAGATGGGGGTGTGGCAAATTCAGAGTTGTTAGCTCCTGAGCTTGGAGTGTATGTATTAAAGTTGGGAGAAGGGATAAACATTGTAGGAATGGAGTGTGGCGTGCTGTGTGATCTACTGTGTGATCTACTGGTGGGTGACTTATCTAATGTAATTATATTGTCTGAAGTGTCTGGTGGTAACTCATCTCTACTGGGTGTCCCAGAGGAAGAAGGGTCTGGCGTTTGAGGAGGACTGCTGGCGCTAGGGTTCTTTTTTGGTAATGATTTTGACCTCCTCTTGCTTGACACGCAGGTTCCTGTCTGGATGTCACGGATGACAAGTCTGGTCTGGCGTGAGCCTGAGCGCAGTTGGCGTGACATCTGTACTTTAGCTTGTCCAGCTATTTCCCACTCCCGATGAAGGTTGGAAAACAGTTCAAAAAAAAAAGAAACAAATATATGTTGGCAACGTTTCGCTCTTGAGGAGCTTCTTCAGGCCAATATTTGAATTTTGAACACTGGACCGAGCATGGGCAGTGGGCCCTTATCTAGTGTGTGCAGCGTGTGTGGGTGCAATGTGATTGGATGAATTAGAAATTAAAAATTAAAAATTAGAAATTAAATTTAAATGAATTAGGGAAGTGGGTGAGTGGTTAAATGAATTAATGGTTAAATAAGTTTGTATTTGAATAACTAATAAAAGGTGAGTTGCTAAGTGATTTTAGATTTAACTAAGTATGAGGCTAATGTTCTATTGTGAAGGAAGGCTACTGAACTTTGGAAGGGCCAGTCATGCTGGCCTTTCATGGCCTTTCTAATTTTGCTTGGTTGGAATGCCGGGTGGTAGTTGCAGTGGAGTCTAATAATGTCTTTGTAAAGTGTTTTCTTGTTGGTGTTCCCTTGGAGAACTGCCTGTCTCTTTTGATAAGGGTGTCTTTCCTCCAGTCTTGTAAGTAACTTCTTTGGGTATCCCCTGCCTCGGAGGTGGGCGTGGAGCAGAGCCACATGGTGACTGTACGTTTGGGGGCTGCTGCTCAGCCTGAGCAGGCGTATGAGCTCCCCCGTGACCAGACCTGCATGCACGTGGGGTGGGTGGGAGGAAGAGAAATGTAGGTAGGAAAAAGTATTAGTGGGTTTGTAGTGTGGTTGTATGTCCAGGGTACCAGAGGATTGGAACCTGGGGCCTTTGTAGACGTTCATGTCTAAGAAGTCAATAGAGTGCATGTTGTATTGGAGAGTAAAGTTGATGGTCGGGTGGCCAGTATTGAGGAAGTCTACAAAGTCACAGAGTTGTTGGAGGGAACCCGGCCATAGGAGGAAGATGTCGTCAATGTAGCGTTTCCAGAGGAGAGGCACGGGGAACCTGGTTGAGGCCTGACGGAGGAGGTCCTCCTCCACATCTGCCATGAAGAGGTTGGCGAATGTGGGGGCCATCCTGGTCCCCATGGCGACTCCTCTGATCTGTTTGTATGTGTGTGCATTGAACTCAAAAATGTTGTGGTTTAATATAAATTTTAACATGGTCTTCATAACATGCGGGGGAATGGGTGGGTGCATGGTGGATTGCATGTACCGTCGTGTGGCAATATCAATGCCCTCTTGTTGGGGAATGACCTCGTAAAGGGATTTGACGTCTAGTGTCGCAAGGAGGGTGTCAGGGGGTAATGTGGTTGTCTCAAGGGTGTTAATTAGTTGTCTGGAGTCAGTGAGAAGAGAGGGTACCACGGCAAGTGCAGGCCTGAGGAGCCTGTCTGCGAGCCCTGACAGTTTCTCAGTGGGTCCTGAGACACCGGAGACCACGGGTCGGATGGCATGTGGCGTCTTGTGGGTCTTTAATGGGAAATATATGCGTTGGGTCCGGACTTGGGTGGGGTCGAGGGTGAGCTGTTTGAATGTTCTGTAGGGGATGACTCGTCGGGAGCGGAGGTAGGTGATGTAGGAATTGATGTTGCTGACGAGGGAAGGTGTTTCATCGTCTGGGAGTTGTTGGTACGTGTCTGCGTCAGCGAGGTGGGAGGTGGCTCTCTCCAGGTAGTCGTCCTTTGTTTGAACTACCACCTGGTTGCCCTTGTCAGCCTTGCGGATGACAAGCGACTGGTTGGTGGACAGCGAGCGAAGGGCTGAGCGGAGGTGGGGTGGGAGGTTGCGTCTGAATGGGGCGGGCGTAAGTTGGGCGAGTTGGTCGTGGATGGCCTGTAGAAAGTTCTCTATGGGTGGTGGAGCTGGGTGCTGGTCGACGGGGACGTGGTGATCGGAGGGTATGTCGGGAATGGCAGCGTGTCTGGGGAGCTCTGTGGCGTATTCTGGTGTCGGTTGCGGGGGTGCAGTGAGGGTTCTATAGTGTCGTCTGAAACGTTGTAGGTAGGGGTGCCACCCCTGGGAAGGGTGTGGAGGGTGGTTTGCCGTGGGTGCAAACCCAAGGCCTAACTCCAGTACTGCCTTCTGGTCCTCTGAGAGGCTGTGTGTGAGGTCCACCACGCATTGTCCCTGTGGTGGGCATGTCGTGGAGGGTTGGGCTGGAGTGGATGGAGTGGGTGGAGTGTTTGGGTGTGGCCGACTGACAGCTGGTTCATCGGGTGGAGGTTCCCGATCTGCTGAAAACCCTGGCGGGTTTGCGGGTGGGTGGTTGGCGGCAGGGGGTGATGTACGTTGGCAGGTGCCAGTAGTGTGGGTCTGTCTCCCTTCTGGTAGGTTGGGAGTCTTAGGAGCGGTGGGCGTCTGCGAGCTGCATATGAGACGGGGTTAAGAGGGGGGGGGGGGTGGAAAGAGGGGAAAGGAGAGACCCTTGGGTGAAGGGGTAGGGCAGGGGGTAGAGGGGGGGGATTAACATATGAATGATGAACAAGTTGTGTGTGCGTGTTGTGTGGGTTGGTTCCGTTGGAGGTCGCGGGGAGGTTCCTCCGGGGTGGGTCTGCGTAGCTGCAGGAGAGAGGCTGTTCTCTGCCACGCCTGGGCGGGAGGCGTGTGGAGAGCTTGGGTGGTGGCAGGTTGAACTGGCCAGTGGTGGTGGCGGTCACTGCACGGCGCTGGGTATCCCGACGGCGAGGGGCAGGCCTCGAGCGGCTGGATGTCTTCCTCTTTCCGTCTTTCTTGCCATTGTGACGCCTGGTTTTGGAACTCTTGGTTTCAGAGGTGTTGGTTGGTGGTTGTTCTTGGAGTGTGATGGGACTGTCCTTTTGTTGTAGGCGGGCAAGTTTACGCTGGTGGGCAGACTCCCTCTCAGCCCTGAGGTTGGCTATGTTGGCTTGAGTCCTGTCAAACACGGGGGTGTGTCTATTGACTACCAGCGGGGGTGCCCTGACCACAAGGTCCGCGATGGAGGTGAGAGCCTCCTCCATCTCAGCTTTGGTGTGGGCGGCTGTGGTTTTGTAGTGTTCCAAGAGGGCCTCCCTGAGTTGCTCTTCTGCCTGATGTAATATCTCTTTAAATCGCAAGTGTATGTTCGTGTGTGCTGCCTGGGCAGCACAGCACGGACGGTCAAGCGTGAGGCCACTGGGTACGAGGTTGAGTCTGGAGCAATCTTTCAGAAACTCCATGCTGGTCGAGCACATGGCGTGGCGGCTGCCCGCTCGCCTGAGCGCTCTCCGGGCTGCCAGGAGTTGCTCCCCATACCACCCTGAAGAGCGGGTTGGCTGTGGGTCATGGGTGAGCACACTTGGGAGAGGTGGTGGTGGTTCATGCGGAGGGGGTGTGGTTGGATGGGGCGGCTGTGGAGGGGGGGAGTCTTCAACGACCACGATGGAGGATGGGCTGGGCACAGAGCTCTCAGAGCTGGCCTGGGTGGCAGGGGGTTGCTCTTCCCCAGGCTGTGCACTCAAGAAAGGTGATGACATAGTGAATAAGGGTGAAATGGGCATTATGGTGGTGGAGGTTGATGAGGGAGTGGAGGGGGAGGGTAGGCCAGATGGGGGTGTGGCAAATTCAGAGTTGTTAGCTCCTGAGCTTGGAGTGTATGTATTAAAGTTGGGAGAAGGGATAAACATTGTAGGAATGGAGTGTGGCGTGCTGTGTGATCTACTGTGTGATCTACTGGTGGGTGACTTATCTAATGTAATTATATTGTCTGAAGTGTCTGGTGGTAACTCATCTCTAC
This sequence comes from Candidatus Spongiihabitans sp., assembly GCA_965206355.1. Taxonomy (GTDB): domain Bacteria; phylum Pseudomonadota; class Gammaproteobacteria; order Arenicellales; family Poriferihabitantaceae; genus Spongiihabitans. The sequence continues at coordinate 8,621 of CBDBJN010000001.1, forward strand.
TGGGTGTCCCAGAGGAAGAAGGGTCTGGCGTTTGAGGAGGACTAGGGCTAGGGCTAGGGCTAGGGCTAGGGTTAGGGCTAGGGCTAGGGCTAGGGCTAGGGCTAGGGCTAGGGCTAGGGCTAGGGCTAGGGCTAGGGCTAGGGCTAGGGCTAGGGCTAGGGCTCTTTTTAGGTACTGATTTTGACCTCCTCTTGCTTGACACGCAGGTTCCTGTCTGGATGTCACGGATGACTAGTCTGGTCTGGCGTGAGCCTGAGCGCAGTTGGCGTGACATCTGTACTTTAGCTTGTCCAGCTATTTCCCACTCCCGATGAAGGTTGGAAAACAGTTAAAAAAAGAAACAAATATATGTTGGCAACGTTTCGCTCTTGAGGAGCTTCTTCAGGCCAATATTTGAATTTTGAACACTGGACCGAGCATGGGCAGTGGGCCCTTATCTAGTGTGTGCAGCGTGTGTGGGTGCAATGTGATTGGATGAATTAGAAATTAAAAATTAAAAATTAGAAATTAAATTTAAATGAATTAGGGAAGTGGGTGAGTGGTTAAATGAATTAATGGTTAAATAAGTTTGTATTTGAATAACTAATAAAAGGTGAGTTGCTAAGTGATTTTAGATTTAACTAAGTATGAGGCTAATGTTCTATTGTGAAGGAAGGCTACTGAACTTTGGAAGGGCCAGTCATGCTGGCCTTTCATGGCCTTTCTAATTTTGCTTGGTTGGAATGCCGGGTGGTAGTTGCAGTGGAGTCTAATAATGTCTTTGTAAAGTGTTTTCTTGTTGGTGTTCCCTTGGAGAACTGCCTGTCTCTTTTGATAAGGGTGTCTTTCCTCCAGTCTTGTAAGTAACTTCTTTGGGTATCCCCTGCCTCGGAGGTGGGCGTGGAGCAGAGCCACATGGTGACTGTACGTTTGGGGGCTGCTGCTCAGCCTGAGCAGGCGTATGAGCTCCCCCGTGACCAGACCTGCATGCACGTGGGGTGGGTGGGAGGAAGAGAAATGTAGGTAGGAAAAAGTATTAGTGGGTTTGTAGTGTGGTTGTATGTCCAGGGTACCAGAGGATTGGAACCTGGGGCCTTTGTAGACGTTCATGTCTAAGAAGTCAATAGAGTGCATGTTGTATTGGAGAGTAAAGTTGATGGTCGGGTGGCCAGTATTGAGGAAGTCTACAAAGTCACAGAGTTGTTGGAGGGAACCCGGCCATAGGAGGAAGATGTCGTCAATGTAGCGTTTCCAGAGGAGAGGCACGGGGAACCTGGTTGAGGCCTGACGGAGGAGGTCCTCCTCCACATCTGCCATGAAGAGGTTGGCGAATGTGGGGGCCATCCTGGTCCCCATGGCAACTCCTCTGATCTGTTTGTATGTGTGTGCATTGAACTCAAAAATGTTGTGGTTTAATATAAATTTTAACATGGTCTTCATAACATGCGGGGGAATGGGTGGGTGCATGGTGGATTGCATGTACCGTCGTGTGGCAATATCAATGCCCTCTTGTTGGGGAATGACCTCGTAAAGGGATTTGACGTCTAGTGTCGCAAGGAGGGTGTCAGGGGGTAATGTGGTTGTCTCAAGGGTGTTAATTAGTTGTCTGGAGTCAGTGAGGAGAGAGGGTACCACGGCAAGTGCAGGCCTGAGGAGCCTGTCTGCGAGCCCTGACAGTTTCTCAGTGGGTCCTGAGACACCGGAGACCACGGGGCGGATGGCATGTGGCGTCTTGTGGGTCTTTAATGGGAAATATATGCGTTGGGTCCGGACTTGGGTGGGGTCTAGGGTGAGCTGTTTGAATGTTCTGTAGGGGATGACTCGTCGGGAGCGGAGGTAGGTGATGTAGGAATTGATGTCGCTGACGAGGGAAGGTGTTTCATCGTCTGGGAGTTGTTGGTACGTGTCTGCGTCAGCGAGGTGGGAGGTGGCTCTCTCCAGGTAGTCGTCCTTTGTTTGAACTACCACCTGGTTCCCCTTGTCAGCCTTGCGGATGACAAGCGACTGGTTGGTGGACAGCGAGCGGAGGGCTGAGCGGAGGTGGGGTGGGAGGTTGCGTCTGAATGGGGCGGGCGTAAGTTGGGCGAGTTGGTCGTGGATGGCCTGTAGAAAGTTCTCTATGGGTGGTGGAGCTGGGTGCTGGTCGACGGGGACGTGGTGATCGGAGGGTATGTCGGGAATGGCAGCGTGTCTGGGGAGCTCGGTGGCGTACTCTGGTGTCGGTTGCGGGGGTGCGGTGAGGGTTCTATAGTGTCGTCTGAAACGTTGTAGGTAGGGGTGCCACCCCTGGGAAGGGTGTGGGGGGTGGTTTGCCGTGGGTGCAAACCCAAGGCCTAACTCCAGCACTGCCTTCTGGTCCTCTGAGAGGCTGTGCGTGAGGTCCACCACGCATTGTCCCTGTGGTGGGCATGTCGTGGAGGGTTGGGCTGGAGTGGATGGAGTGGGTGGAGTGTTTGGGTGTGGCCGACTGACAGCTGGTTCATCGGGTGGAGGTTCCCGATCTGCTGAAAACCCTGGCGGGTTTGCGGGTGGGTGGTTGGCGGCAGGGGGTGATGTACGTTGGCGGGTGCCAGTAGTGTGGGTCTGTCTCCCTTCTGGTAGGTTGGGAGTCTTAGGAGCGGTTGGCGTCTGTGGGCTGCATATGGGACGGGGTTAAGAGGGGGGGGGGGGTGGAAAGAGGGGAAAGGAGAGACCCTTGGGTGAAGGGGTAGGGCAGGGGGTAGAGGGGGGGGATTAACATATGAATGATGAACAAGTTGTGTGTGCGTGTCGTGTGGGTTGGTTCCGTTGGAGGTCACGGGGAGGTTCCTCCGGTGTGGGTCTGCGTAGCTGCAGGAGAGAGGCTGTTCTCTGCCGCGCCTGGGCGGGAGGCGCGTGGAGAGCTTGGGCGGTGGCGGGTTGAACTGGCCAGTGGTGGTGGCGGTCACTGCACGGCGCTGGGTATCCCTACGGCGAGGGGCAGGCCTCGCACGGCTGGATGTCTTCCTCTTTCCGTCTTTCTTGCCATTGTGACGCGTGGTTTTGGAACTCTTGGTTTCAGAGGTGTTGATTGGTGGTTGTTCTGGGAGTGTGGTAGGACTGTCCTTTTGTTGTAGGCGGGCAAGTTTACGCTGGTGGGCAGACTCCCTCTCAGCCCTGAGGTTGGCTATGTTGGCTTGAGTCCTGTCAAACACGGGGGTGTGTCTATTGACTTCCAGCGGGGGTGCCCTGACCACAAGGTCCGCGATGGAGGTGAGAGCCTCCTCCATGTCAGCTTTGGTGTGGGCGGCTGTGGTTTTGTAGTGCTCCAAAAGGGCCTCCCTGAGTTGCTGTTCTGCCTGATGTAATATCTCTTTAAATCGCAAGTGTATGTTCGTGTGTGCTGCCTGGGCAGCACAGCACGGGCGGTCAAGCGTGAGGCCTCTGGGTACGAGGTTGAGTCTGGAGCACTCTTTCAGAAACTCCATGCTGGTCGAGCACATGGCGTGGCGGCTGCCCGCTCGCCTGAGCGCTCTCCGGGCTGCCAGGAGTTGCTCCCCATACCACCCTGAAGAGCGGGTTGGCTGTGGGTCATGGGTGAGCACACTTGGGAGAGGTGGTGGTGGTTCATGCGGAGGAGGTGTGGTTGGATGGGGCGGCTGGGGAGGGGGGGAGTCTTCAACGACCACGATGGAGGATGGGCTGGGCACAGAGCTCTCAGAGCTGAACTGGGTGGCAGGGGGTTGCTCTTCCCCAGGCTGTGCACTCAAGAAAGGTGATGACATAGTGAATAAGGGTGGAATGGGCATTATGGTGGTGGAGGTTGATGAGGGAGTGGAGGGGGAGGGTAGGCCAGATGGGGGTGTGGCAAAGTCAGAGTTGTTAGCTCCTGAGCTTGGAGTGTATGTATTAAAGTTGGGAGAAGGGATAAACATTGTAGGAATGGAATGTGGCGTGCTGTGTGATCTACTGTGTGATCTACTGGTGGGTGACTTATCTAATGTAATTATATTGTCTGAAATGTCTGGTGGTAACTCATCTCTACTGGGTGTCCCAGAGGAAGAAGGGTCTGGCGTTTGAGGAGGACTGCTGGCGCTAGGGTTCTTTTTAGGTACTGATTTTGACCTCCTCTTGCTTGACACGCAGGTTCCTGTCTGGATGTCACGGATGACTAGTCTGGTCTGGCGTGAGCCTGAGCGCAGTTGGCGTGACATCTGTACTTTAGCTTGTCCAGCTATTTCCCACTCCCGATGAAGGTTGGAAAACAGTTCAAAAAAAAAAGAAACAAATATATGTTGGCAACGTTTCGCTCTTGAGGAGCTTCTTCAGGCCAATATTTGAATTTTGAACACTGGACCGAGCATGGGCAGTGGGCCCTTATCTAGTGTGTGCAGCGTGTGTGGGTGCAATGTGATTGGATGAATTAGAAATTAAAAATTAAAAATAAAAAATTAGAAATTAAATTTAAATGAATTAGGGAAGTGGGTGAGTGGTTAAATGAATTAATGGTTAAATAAGTTTGTATTTGAATAACTAATAAAAGGTGAGTTGCTAAGTGATTTTAGATTTAACTAAGTATGAGGCTAATGTTCTATTGTGAAGGAAGGCTACTGAACTTTGGAAGGGCCAGTCATGCTGGCCTTTCATGGCCTTTCTAATTTTGCTTGGTTGGAATGCCGGGTGGTAGTTGCAGTGGAGTCTAATAATGTCTTTGTAAAGTGTTTTCTTGTTGGTGTTCCCTTGGAGAACTGCCTGTCTCTTTTGATAAGGGTGTCTTTCCTCCAGTCTTGTAAGTAACTTCTTTGGGTATCCCCTGCCTCGGAGGTGGGCGTGGAGCAGAGCCACATGGTGACTGTACGCTTGGGGGCTGCTGCTCAGCCTGAGCAGGCGTATGAGCTCCCCCGTGACCAGACCTGCATGCACGTGGGGTGGGTGGGAGGAAGAGAAATGTAGGTAGGAAAAAGTATTAGTGGGTTTGTAGTGTGGTTGTATGTCCAGGGTACCAGAGGATTGGAACCTGGGGCCTTTGTAGACGTTCATGTCTAAGAAGTCAATAGAGTGCATGTTGTATTGGAGAGTAAAGTTGATGGTCGGGTGGCCAGTATTGAGGAAGTCTACAAAGTCACAGAGTTGTTGGAGGGAACCCGGCCATAGGAGGAAGATGTCGTCAATGTAGCGTTTCCAGAGGAGAGGCACAGGGAACCTGGTTGAGGCCTGACGGAGGAGGTCCTCCTCCACATCTGCCATGAAGAGGTTGGCGAATGTGGGGGCCATCCTGGTCCCCATGGCAACTCCTCTGATCTGTTTGTATGTGTGTGCATTGAACTCAAAAATGTTGTGGTTTAATATAAATTTTAACATGGTCTTCATAACATGCGGGGGAATGGGTGGGTGCATGGTGGATTGCATGTACCGTCGTGTGGCAATATCAATGCCCTCTTGTTGGGGAATGACCTCGTAAAGGGATTTGACGTCTAGTGTCGCAAGGAGGGTGTCAGGGGGTAATGTGGTTGTCTCAAGGGTGTTAATTAGTTGTCTGGAGTCAGTGAGGAGAGAGGGTACCACGGCAAGTGCAGGCCTGAGGAGCCTGTCTGCGAGCCCTGACAGTTTCTCAGTGGGTCCTGAGACACCGGAGACCACGGGGCGGATGGCATGTGGCGTCTTGTGGGTCTTTAATGGGAAATATATGCGTTGGGTCCGGACTTGGGTGGGGTCTAGGGTGAGCTGTTTGAATGTTCTGTAGGGGATGACTCGTCGGGAGCGGAGGTAGGTGATGTAGGAATTGATGTCGCTGACGAGGGAAGGTGTTTCATCGTCTGGGAGTTGTTGGTACGTGTCTGCGTCAGCGAGGTGGGAGGTGGCTCTCTCCAGGTAGTCGTCCTTTGTTTGAACTACCACCTGGTTCCCCTTGTCAGCCTTGCGGATGACAAGCGACTGGTTGGTGGACAGCGAGCGGAGGGCTGAGCGGAGGTGGGGTGGGAGGTTGCGTCTGAATGGGGCGGGCGTAAGTTGGGCGAGTTGGTCGTGGATGGCCTGTAGAAAGTTCTCTATGGGTGGTGGAGCTGGGTGCTGGTCGACGGGGACGTGGTGATCGGAGGGTATGTCGGGAATGGCAGCGTGTCTGGGGAGCTCGGTGGCGTACTCTGGTGTCGGTTGCGGGGGTGCGGTGAGGGTTCTATAGTGTCGTCTGAAACGTTGTAGGTAGGGGTGCCACCCCTGGGAAGGGTGTGGGGGGTGGTTTGCCGTAGGTGCAAACCCAAGGCCTAACTCCAGCACTGCCTTCTGGTCCTCTGAGAGGCTGTGCGTGAGGTCCACCACGCATTGTCCCTGTGGTGGGCATGTCGTGGAGGGTTGGGCTGGAGTGGATGGAGTGGGTGGAGTGTTTGGGTGTGGCCGACTGACAGCTGGTTCATCGGGTGGAGGTTCCCGATCTGCTGAAAACCCTGGCGGGTTTGCGGGTGGGTGGTTGGCGGCAGGGGGTGATGTAAGTTGGCGGGTGCCAGTAGTGTGGGTCTGTCTCCCTTCTGGTAGGTTGGGAGTCTTAGGAGCGGTTGGCGTCTGTGGGCTGCATATGGGACGGGGTTAAGAGGGGGGGGGGGGTGGAAAGAGGGGAAAGGAGAGACCCTTGGGTGAAGGGGTAGGGCAGGGGGTAGAGGGGGGGGATTAACATATGAATGATGAACAAGTTGTGTGTGCGTGTCGTGTGGGTTGGTTCCGTTGGAGGTCACGGGGAGGTTCCTCCGGTGTGGGTCTGCGTAGCTGCAGGAGAGAGGCTGTTCTCTGCCGCGCCTGGGCGGGAGGCGCGTGGAGAGCTTGGGCGGTGGCGGGTTGAACTGGCCAGTGGTGGTGGCGGTCACTGCACGGCGCTGGGTATCCCTACGGCGAGGGGCAGGCCTCGCACGGCTGGATGTCTTCCTCTTTCCGTCTTTCTTGCCATTGTGACGCGTGGTTTTGGAACTCTTGGTTTCAGAGGTGTTGATTGGTGGTTGTTCTGGGAGTGTGGTAGGACTGTCCTTTTGTTGTAGGCGGGCAAGTTTACGCTGGTGGGCAGACTCCCTCTCAGCCCTGAGGTTGGCTATGTTGGCTTGAGTCCTGTCAAACACGGGGGTGTGTCTATTGACTTCCAGCGGGGGTGCCCTGACCACAAGGTCCGCGATGGAGGTGAGAGCCTCCTCCATGTCAGCTTTGGTGTGGGCGGCTGTGGTTTTGTAGTGCTCCAAAAGGGCCTCCCTGAGTTGCTGTTCTGCCTGATGTAATATCTCTTTAAATCGCAAGTGTATGTTCGTGTGTGCTGCCTGGGCAGCACAGCACGGGCGGTCAAGCGTGAGGCCTCTGGGTACGAGGTTGAGTCTGGAGCACTCTTTCAGAAACTCCATGCTGGTCGAGCACATGGCGTGGCGGCTGCCCGCTCGCCTGAGCGCCCTCCGGGCTGCCAGGAGTTGCTCCCCATACCACCCTGAAGAGCGGGTTGGCTGTGGGTCATGGGTGAGCACACTTGGGAGAGGTGGTGGTGGTTCATGCGGAGGAGGTGTGGTTGGATGGGGCGGCTGGGGAGGGGGGGAGTCTTCAACGACCACGATGGAGGATGGGCTGGGCACAGAGCTCTCAGAGCTGAACTGGGTGGCAGGGGGTTGCTCTTCCCCAGGCTGTGCACTCAAGAAAGGTGATGACATAGTGAATAAGGGTGGAATGGGCATTATGGTGGTGGAGGTTGATGAGGGAGTGGAGGGGGAGGGTAGGCCAGATGGGGGTGTGGCAAAGTCAGAGTTGTTAGCTCCTGAGCTTGGAGTGTATGTATTAAAGTTGGGAGAAGGGATAAACATTGTAGGAATGGAATGTGGCGTGCTGTGTGATCTACTGTGTGATCTACTGGTGGGTGACTTATCTAATGTAATTATATTGTCTGAAATGTCTGGTGGTAACTCATCTCTACTGGGTGTCCCAGAGGAAGAAGGGTCTGGCGTTTGAGGAGGACTGCTGGCGCTAGGGTTCTTTTTAGGTACTGATTTTGACCTCCTCTTGCTTGACACGCAGGTTCCTGTCTGGATGTCACGGATGACTAGTCTGGTCTGGCGTGAGCCTGAGCGCAGTTGGCGTGACATCTGTACTTTAGCTTGTCCAGCTATTTCCCACTCCCGATGAAGGTTGGAAAACAGTTCAAAAAAAAGAAACAAATATATGTTGGCAACGTTTCGCTCTTGAGGAGCTTCTTCAGGCCAATATTTGAATTTTGAACACTGGACCGAGCATGGGCAGTGGGCCCTTATCTAGTGTGTGCAGCGTGTGTGGGTGCAATGTGATTGGATGAATTAGAAATTAAAAATTAAAAATTAGAAATTAAATTTAAATGAATTAGGGAAGTGGGTGAGTGGTTAAATGAATTAATGGTTAAATAAGTTTGTATTTGAATAACTAATAAAAGGTGAGTTGCTAAGTGATTTTAGATTTAACTAAGTATGAGGCTAATGTTCTATTGTGAAGGAAGGCTACTGAACTTTGGAAGGGCCAGTCATGCTGGCCTTTCATGGCCTTTCTAATTTTGCTTGGTTGGAATGCCGGGTGGTAGTTGCAGTGGAGTCTAATAATGTCTTTGTAAAGTGTTTTCTTGTTGGTGTTCCCTTGGAGAACTGCCTGTCTCTTTTGATAAGGGTGTCTTTCCTCCAGTCTTGTAAGTAACTTCTTTGGGTATCCCCTGCCTCGGAGGTGGGCGTGGAGCAGAGCCACATGGTGACTGTACGCTTGGGGGCTGCTGCTCAGCCTGAGCAGGCGTATGAGCTCCCCCGTGACCAGACCTGCATGCACGTGGGGTGGGTGGGAGGAAGAGAAATGTAGGTAGGAAAAAGTATTAGTGGGTTTGTAGTGTGGTTGTATGTCCAGGGTACCAGAGGATTGGAACCTGGGGCCTTTGTAGACGTTCATGTCTAAGAAGTCAATAGAGTGCAT
>CBDBJN010000002.1:0-4999 GCA_965206355.1 Candidatus Spongiihabitans sp.
AGGGTAAATAGCCCAGACAGGTGGGAAATCATATCTGGCACTTTCCAAATCATCTGATTTAGATCGCCCTGCTGGCAAATTTTGCCGTTCCGCTTGAGCCAAATTGCGCCAGTCGTTGGATGGCCGATTTCACTAGCCGGCACAAGATCTGATGCAGGGGCGGAATGATCAAACGCCTTGCCGATTTCCCATGGGCGTCCGGCTTTTTTGCAGGCACCTTGCAGATCGCGTCGAGTCATATCAAGGGCAACGCCATATCCCCAAATGCAGTCCAATGCGGATTCGAGGGAAATATTGCGACCTCCTTTGTGCAAAGCGACCAGCATTTCGATTTCATGGTGAACATCGTCGGACTTGTCAGGGTAAGGGAAATCGGCACCATTGGTAAAAATATTGTCAGGATTCTTTTGGAAAAAAAATGGCTCTTCCCGTTCCGGGTTGCCGCCCATTTCGATGCTGTGAGCAGCGTAGTTACGACCAACGCAGTACACGCGACGCACCGGAAAGCGTTGATCGGAACCGCGAACTGGCAGGCTAGTCGGTACAGCCGGTTCTATGATGTATTTTGTCATTCGTGCCTCTCTTTTGAAGTAAGTTGGGGTTTATCTGTTTTCCATCACCGGCGTGAAGCGTAATATTCCACCTTCCTCTCCAAATGGGCGAGAAACTCGGCGATTGTGAAAGCGATTCCAAACAGAACAATCAGTACCGCCCAAAAATGTTTCATCAAAAAGTTCGACGAATACAGATCGAATAGTGCGCCAAACCCGACCACCGATATCAACAGCTGACCTATGATTACTCCCTTGACAGCACGTATAAAACCGATGCGCACACCGCCCAGAATCTCAGGGAGCGCGGCCCAAAAATAAACTTTGATGAATGCGTCTTTCGGCGATGCTCCGAAAGAGTACGCCATTTCAACCAGCGAGCGATTAATCTGCATGACACCGGCGCGCGAGTTCAGCACGATAATCCAAACCGCGAACAGTGCGGTTGTTATGATGATTGATTTCATGCCGAAGCCGAACAGCACCATCAGAACCGGAACCAATGCAGTGAGTGGCGCGCTCAGAAACAGGTTTACCCATGGCAACAATAGTTCGTCAAGAAACCGATTCTTGCCCATCAAAATTCCAACCGGGATACCAATGGCTATGGCAAAAAACGTACCGGCAAAGAATGCGTACCCGGTGTCTGTAAGTGCTTTCAAGAATACTTTTGTCGTGCTAATTTCGACCAAGGTCGCAAAAATTGCCGACAGCGGCGGGAAAAAGAACGTGAGTTCCAGTTGTCCAATCACTTCCCACAAAAGCCCCCACAGAATCAGCGATGACATCGCCGGGAGTTGGTAGCCGAATAGTTTCATTGTGATACCTTACTCCACATAAGTGCGTAGCGAAGCCCAAATTCGATCAACGATATCGAGATACTCTGGGTCTCGCCGAATGCTGTCCACATCTTTCTGCCTGAAGCCCTGCGGACGGATGATTTCCAGCACCCGGCTTGGGCGCGGCAGCAAAATAGCGACTTGATCAGAAACATAGACGGCTTCTTCAATCGAATGTGTGACGAAGATGAAAGTTTTATTTTCGTTTTTGACCAACTTGAGTAAGTCTTCTTGAAATTTGCGCCGGGTCTGCTCGTCCACAGCCGAGAATGGCTCGTCCATCAAAAGAACTTGCGCGTCCACGCTCAATGCACGGGCCAAGCCCACACGTTGGCGCATACCTCCCGACAATTCATGCGGATAACTGCCTTTAAAATCTGACAACCCAACATCTGCGATATACTTTTCGGCAATCGCCTCGCGTTCCGTGCGGCCAACGCCTCGCAACTCCAACCCAAAAGCAACATTGCGTAACACATTCGCCCACGGCAACAACGCGAAATCTTGAAAAACAAAAGCGCGGTCTGCCCCCGGCCCGTTAACCGGTCGACCGGTCACCATGACCTCGCCACTGGTTGCCGGAAAAAGCCCGGCAATAATTTTCAGCAATGTCGTCTTGCCGCAACCGGAAGGACCAAGCAACGAGGTCAGCTGCCCTTTCGGGAAATCAAGTGAGAGGTTTTTTAAGGCTTCAACTTCACCGTAATTTTTACAGACATTGCGCACGGTCACCGCGTTTTTGGCGGCGTTTTTAGTGACGCTTTCATTTGTGTTCATTCGTTTTCCGGTTGATTATTCCGTAACATAGCCTTGTCGGGTACCTTTAAACAGGTAATCTTCCAAGCGTTCCAGTAAGTTCAAAAAAAGCACTGCAAGTATGATGATTGACATGATGGCGGCGTACATGCTGGGATAGTCGGCGATCGAACGGCTGTAGGTAATGATGTCACCGACACCGGTAGGCGTTATTTTTAATTCCGACAAGATGGCGCCGATAAACCCGGCTGAAACGCCAAGGCGTAACCCGGCAAAAATGATGGGCACCGCCGCCGGCAGGATAATTTTCAAGATTACGTCGAGTTTCGTTCCCATAAAAGCCTGCCCCATTTCAATCATTGAAGCCGGCGTATTACGCACCGCCCCACTCGTATTGAGAACGATAACCGGCATCGCCATGATGCACACGACAAAGACTTTGGATGTTAATCCGATGCCATAAACAATCACCAAAAGCGGGATGAGTGCAGCGAGTGGTGCAGTTTGCATAATGATGAAGATCGGCGAAATCAACCAGTCCAACTTGCGACTAAGACCGATGGATAGGCCAATGCCAATACCCAAAAACGCAGAAATCAATACCCCGACCACTAACGGCTTTAGCGTTTCGGTGTACGCTGCAACCATGCTTCCATCCAGCGTTAGCACCCAAAACGCCGCTACCGACTCGCTAAAGGTTGGGAAAGCAAAACTCACCGGAATTGTTCCGGCAATCTCCCATGAACCAAACACAATCAACGCTGATAGCAACTTCAAGAACAGCGGGCGATAACGCATAACCATAGTTGTCATATCAGGATGAAATAAACACAGACCATCGACGACGGGTGCTATGCCACAACGTCGATGGTCTAGTTGATGGTTACTGTTTGGCGCGATTAAGCGGGTCCATATACCAAAAGTCTTCGATCTTCAGGCTGGATAGGTCGCCGGTCAACTGTCCGGCTTTGGAATACCATTCCAGATCCGCGCGCGCTGCAACTTCTCCGCCGCCATTTGGATCATATAAACCACCTGCAACTGCGTCGACGTAGAACACATCTAGATTACCGAGCACCTCTTTCGGCAGCTGTCCTATTGGACCGTCGGGATCGGTTTCTCGACGAATGATGGTCGGGTCTTTGTGCATGTCTCTATAGACACTGACCAACGCGCTGACAAAAATGTCCACTTCTTTGGCGTTTGAACGAATCCAATCGAGGTTCGCGAACAACGCTTCGTCGCTTGCGTCCACTTCAAACATGGGCAAAACATTGAAGCGATCGCCTTGCAACTTAACTAACTTGTTCTTGTTCGACAAGTCAACAATCGTCGCATCCGTCTGCCCCGCAATCAATGCCGCGATCCGATTGGATGAACCGGGGACATAAGAACGCTTACCAAACTTGATGCCGAGGCGATCTTCAATCACGTTGGCAATTGAATCGGTACCGCCACCCCGCGAATGCAACATAATTGGCTCTCCATCCAAATCCTCCAGTTTCGAGTATTTTTTTGACGATACTGGGAAGAACTTCAGTTTCGATAATTGGAAAATAATTCGAACCGGCGCTTTCGATCTCTGCATTGCCGAATAGGGTGTACCAAAACCTATGTCCATTTGTCCGCTCAGAATCGCTTGAATAGCTAACTCCTCATCGGAAAATGCCGTCCATTCATAATCAAGCCCCATAGCCTTGGCACGATCCAGGGCGACAAAAAATGCGGCTAGCTCATCAGACGGTGTTTCAGCCAGTGCAATACGTATTTTACCGGCCTGCACATTCCCGCTGATAAGCAGGAGCGGCAAACACATCGCCAACAATATGCGGATTTTCTTGGAAAAAATTTTCATCATTCACTCCTCATGGTTTTGTCAGTTTTTTGCGCTGACGAACAGTCATATTTGACTGCATTAAGCCGCGCAAGCGTAAATGACCGATTATCGCGGTCGGCAAAGGAATATTCAGGATTTTTAAGTGCCTGATTTTGACTCCCCTTCATTTTGCAGGTATTTCGCCTTGGGCGACATAACCTACTCTCTGCCCAACTTTAACCAATTTCGGAATGGTTTGCAATTTCTTCGTCATTGATCGTATACTTGACACAGATTGGTTTATTGTTACACTAAGCATTTTCCCATGTCAAGTGTCAAATCTATGAGGTCGCGATGGGTACTACTGAAAGCGCATTAACACAACTCAAAGCATGGCTCGCGCAACCTGATGTATCCTCCGACAATCGCTTGCCGCCTGAGCGCGAGCTTTGCGATTTGCTTGGCGTCTCGCGGGGTGAATTGCGCAAATCCCTGGCCACACTGGAGCGCGATGGTGAGCTTTGGAGGCAAGTTGGAAAAGGGACATTTGTCGGTGCACGCCCCGCTGAAAAATTCTTGTCAGTTGCCGCTATTGCTGCCGGCTCAAATCCGGTTGAAGTCATGCAAGCACGTTTGTTGATTGAGCCGATGCTGGCACGCGAAGCTGCGATCAATGCGACCGGAGCCCACCTCAAAGAAATGCGCCGCTATGTTCGCATTCAACGTGAAGTCACCACTTGGCGGCAGTATGAAAATGCAGACAATCAGCTTCATCGTATCGTGGCTGAGGCCACCAGAAACACAATATTGATCGCTATGTTCGACCAACTTAATGCAGTACGTCGAGCTGTAGTTTGGGGTCGCTTGCGTGAAAAGCCGAACCAGCCACCCGCTGATCACCATAGCTTTGAACAGCACGAAGCCATCGTGGGCGCCATTAGTGAACGCGACGAAGAAAGTGCGTGCCAAGCCATGCTTGAACACTTAACAACAGTGCAGTGTCACTTACTTCGAACACGCCCACCGCACCCCTGATA